>NZ_JBFRUJ010000006.1:0-34844 GCF_041474575.1 Vibrio sp. 10N.222.51.C5 | reverse complement strand
TCCGCCACGACCGCAGCAAAGCTTTTACTCTAGCGAAGAGTATAGTTAAGAAGACTTATGGTTTGTCTAAGTAACGTTGTAATGGCTGGGCTACCTGGATTCGAACCAGGGAATGCTGGCATCAAAAGCCAGTGCCTTACCGCTTGGCGATAGCCCAACAATGAATGGTCATCTACTAAAAGAAACACATTCTAAATAATGGTGCGGTCGGAGAGACTTGAACTCTCACACCTCTCGGCGCCAGAACCTAAATCTGGTGCGTCTACCAATTCCGCCACGACCGCAGCAAATCTTTATAGTCATACTGAATATTGGTGATTCAATATAACGTTGTCTTTTCTTTCTCGAAGAAAGAATGGTGGCTACTGCGGGATTTGAACCTGCGACCCCATCATTATGAGTGATGTGCTCTAACCAACTGAGCTAAGTAGCCATCTGAGAGCGAGACAATATAATATAATCTTGCTTTCAATGCCATTATCTTTTTAAAGATAATTACACTTTAAATAGTGGCTGGGCTACCTGGATTCGAACCAGGGAATGCCGGCATCAAAAGCCGGTGCCTTACCGCTTGGCGATAGCCCAACAATGATATCAATTAAGATATCTCAATATGGTGCGGTCGGAGAGACTTGAACTCTCACACCTCTCGGCGCCAGAACCTAAATCTGGTGCGTCTACCAATTCCGCCACGACCGCGTTATTTCCTAAAAACTCTTTGTTACTAAAGACAAACTTTAATATCAAATAGAGTGCTTAGGAAATGGTGGCTACTGCGGGATTTGAACCTGCGACCCCATCATTATGAGTGATGTGCTCTAACCAACTGAGCTAAGTAGCCATTTCCATATTGTTGCTCATTTCGAAACGTTGCCGCTTCGCTGTGAACGGGGCGCATTATGCGTAGTTGAGTGAAACCCGTCAACTTTTTTTTTGAATAAATCGCGAATAAACATCTGTTCGGTTTCTTTTTAGGCAAAGAGGCGTATTTGTCGACAAAAAACAGGTCTAAAAGGCGATATATATAGGAAGTTAACTTTCTGGTGAGGGACAATTTAGAAAGGGGAAAAACAAAAAGGCCAGTGAATTCACTGGCCTTTTTTCTAGATGTTTAATCAGAATTATACATTGAAGCGGAAGTGAACAACGTCACCATCTTTAACGATGTATTCTTTACCTTCAAGGCGCCATTTACCTGCGTCTTTCGCACCGCTCTCACCGTTAAATTCGATGAAGTGATCGAATCCAACAACTTCAGCACGGATGAAACCTTTCTCGAAGTCTGTGTGGATCTTACCCGCTGCTTGTGGCGCAGTTGCACCTACAGGGATTGTCCAAGCACGAACTTCTTTAACACCAGCTGTGAAGTAAGTCTGAAGAGTCAGTAGTTCGTAACCAGAGCGGATCACTCGGTTAAGACCTGGTTCTTCGATACCCATATCCGCAAGGAACTCTTCGCGATCTTCGTCATCAAGCTCAGAAAGCTCTGATTCGATTGCTGCACAAACAGCAACAACAACGTTGTTTTCGTTTTCTGCGTATTCACGAACAGCGTCTAGGTATGGGTTATTTTCAAAACCATCTTCTGCAACGTTTGCGATGTACATTGTTGGCTTAAGCGTTAGGAAGTTTAGGTAGCCGATTGCTGCCGCTTCTTCTTTGCCAAGTTCAACAGTACGTGCCATACCACCTTCAGTTAGAACTGGAAGTAGCTTTTCTAGTACAGTGATTTCGAATTTAGCGTCTTTGTCGCCGCCTTTCGCTTTCTTCGCGTTACGTTGAATTGCACGCTCACAGCTGTCTAAGTCAGCCAGCGCAAGTTCTAGGTTGATCACTTCGATATCTTCAATTGGAGATACTTTGCCAGCAACGTGAACAATGTTTTCATTTTCAAAGCAGCGTACAACGTGACCGATAGCGTCAGTTTCACGGATGTTAGCTAGGAATTTGTTACCAAGACCTTCACCTTTAGATGCGCCAGCAACTAGGCCCGCGATATCTACGAATTCCATTGTCGTTGGAAGGATCTTCTGTGGATTAACAATTTTTGCTAATGCATCTAAGCGTAGATCTGGAACCGGAACGATACCTGTGTTTGGTTCGATCGTACAAAATGGAAAGTTTGCTGCTTCGATGCCTGCTTTAGTCAGTGCGTTAAACAGAGTTGACTTACCAACGTTTGGTAGACCAACGATGCCACATTTAAAACCCATGATATAAACCTTATTCTGCTTTGAACGTATGTAAGCGATTTTGTGCTTTTGGTAGGCCATCTTTTAATAAGATGTCTAGGCTGCGAACCGATTCGTCAACGACGGCCTCGATACACTCTTGCTCTTTTTGAGGAGCTTTGCCTAATACATAACCTGCAACTTTATCTTTGTGTCCTGGATGGCCGATGCCTAATCTAAGACGATAGAATTCTTTATTGTTACCCTGCTTGCTGATGATGTCTTTCAGACCATTATGTCCGCCATGACCACCACCTTTTTTAAACTTTCCAATACCAGGAGGCAGATCTAACTCATCGTGAGCGACCATGATCTCTTCTGGTTTAATTTGGTAGAACTTTGCTAAGGCTGCAACTGCTTTGCCTGACAAGTTCATAAAAGTCGTTGGGATCAGCAAACGAAGATCTTCACCGTGAACCATGATACGACCCGTTAGGCCAAAGAACTTTGGTTCGTTCTTTAGTGTCACGTTATGTACACGCGCTAATTCTTCAACTACCCAAGCGCCCGCGTTGTGGCGAGTTTTGGCGTATTCTGGACCTGGATTAGCCAGTCCAACGAGAAGTTTTATTTGTTGGCTCAAGGTATGGATCTCTCTTGGGATTTCAAAAAGCGCCGTATGATATCACAGTTTATGAAAAAGGTGCGAGCTAGCTGATAGCTGCGCGATTATTCCTGTTTGTGATAACTAGCAGTGCAATATTACTCAGACATAAAAAAAGCACTTCATTGACTGAAGTGCTTAATATCTTTCTCTCGCGTGTTTCTAAAACCAAGCTTTTGTAAAAAAAGCTATTGGGCTTTGATTAGTTGAACATCGCTGAGATTGATTCTTCGTTGCTGATACGACGAATCGCTTCAGCAAGCATGCGAGAAAGGCTAAGTGTTGTCACTTTACCCGTCGCAGCCATCTCTGGAGATAGAGAGATAGAATCCGTTACGATAACTTGGTCTAGAACAGAGTTCTTGATGTTGTTCGCAGCAGTACCAGAGAAAACAGCGTGAGTTGCGTAAGCGAATACACGCTTAGCACCGCGCTCTTTAAGCGCTTCAGCTGCTTTACATAGTGTGCCACCCGTATCGATCATGTCATCAACGATAACACAGTCACGACCTTCAACATCACCGATTAGGTTCATTACTTCAGAAACGTTAGCACGTGGACGACGCTTATCAACGATAGCGATGTCAACATCACCTAGCGCTTTAGCCGTTGCACGAGCACGTACAACACCACCAAGGTCTGGAGAAACCACAACTGGGTTTTCTAGGCCACGGTTAGCCATGTCTTCTAGAAGAACTGGAGTACCGAAGATGTTATCAACTGGTACATCGAAGAAGCCTTGGATTTGCTCTGCGTGTAGGTCGATAGTAAGAACGCGGTCAACGCCAACGTTAGAAAGGAAATCTGCAACAACTTTTGCAGTAATTGGCACACGAGCAGAACGTACACGACGATCTTGACGGGCATAACCGAAGTAAGGGATTACAGCAGTAATACGGCCAGCAGAAGCACGGCGCATTGCGTCAATCATTACCACCAATTCCATAAGGTTGTCATTGGTTGGTGCACAAGTTGATTGAATCAGGAATACATCGCTACCACGAACGTTTTCATTGATTTGAACAGCGACTTCGCCATCAGAAAAACGGTCTACAGTAGCATCGCCAAGAGAGATGTATAGACGATCAGCAATACGTTGGGCTAGTTCAGGTGTTGCGTTACCAGCAAATAGCTTCATATCAGGCACGGTGGAAACCTCGGGTTGCGTCCAGTTTTAAATAGATTGTGGGTGGGCTGATTGGTATTCAGCCAGAGTTTCTTTTAAAGGAGAAATGTTTCTTCCTTTCGCTATGAAAGCGGAAACTGTGTCAGGCAGTTGTTCTCGCACCAATTCGGCTTCTTTTTCGCTGTTAAATTCAGCAAAAACGCACGAACCTGTGCCAGTCAATCTCGACGGCGCGTATTGTAGCAGCCATGAAAGTTGCTTATCAACCTCTGGGTACAGCATTCGCACAATTTTTTCGCAATCGTTTACGTATTCTTGCTCTAGAAGCGTTGATAGCGCTCGCTTTGGCGTGTTTCGAGTTAATTCTGAATGTGTGAATATGTCTACAGTTGCTATGCTCACTTGAGGTTTAACCACAAGATACCATTTTTCATCCGGATTAGCTGGCTGTAGCTGTTCTCCAACGCCTTCAGCAAAGGCGGCGTAGCCTCGAACGAAGACAGGAACGTCAGCACCAAGCTTCAAACCGATCTTAGCGAGCTGATCATCCGAGAGGTTGAGTTGCCATAAATAATTCAGGGCGACCAACACGGTTGCTGCGTTTGAAGAGCCTCCACCAATACCACCACCCATAGGCAGCACTTTCTTGAGTTCAATATCCGCACCGAAAGAGGTCGATGTGTATTGTTGAAGGGCAGTAGCCGCTTTCCAAATAAGGTTGTCTTCTGTAGCAACGCCCGGAATTGCAGGGGTTATTGTGATCGCACTTGTTTTTTTATTTGCAGTGACCGTCAGTTCATCACCAAAATCGACAAACTGAAATAAGGTTTGAAGTTCGTGATAGCCATTGTCACGTCGACCAGTGATATAGAGAAATAAATTCAGTTTAGCCGGAGAGGGCCAATGGGTTGGCGTTGTTATCATTTTTTCAGTGTCCACTTCGAAACTACAATGTTGATTTTGTTCTCGTTTTGCTTGAATGACAATCGAGTAGGGAGTGGGATTGTCTCTACTTTTGCGTTGTCTTCATCCGATAGTTGCTTACTCGGCATTTCTGTATTGCGATAGTTAGCAAAATTCAGTGTCCATAATTGACTGCTGACTTGTTTGGACAGAGATTCAAGAGTGTTGGTACTGCTGAGTTGATAGGAATCGGCTTGGTCTGGAATGCCAAGGAACCATTGTGGTAGATGATCAATGGGGATCTGTAAGCCTGTCAGCTGCTCAACCAAGATTGAAGCACTCGCATGAGTAAATACTTGGTCATCATAGGTCACGACTTTTGCACCTGATGGAGCAATGGTTAGGTTCAACGCGGTTTGACCGAGAAACGTCGTAAGCCTTAATTGACTTTTATTTGGAGAGTGCTTCCAAATGAAATTGAGGCTTTGGCGTTGCTCTGGGGAAATGTAAGCGAGCTTGCCTGACGCTTGATAGTTTTCTATCTGTAAAAGCCGATCTTGGTGACTTTGCCACTCGACGCTGGTTGGTTGTTCTGGGATAGACGAGCAACCCACCATAATTATGGTCATAAAAATAAGAGACGTGATTTTGAGAAGCTTGCTCATATTTGCTCACAACTTGTTCAAATTTATCTAAAAAACGCTTCAACTATAGCATTGAATTCACGAAGTCAGGAAAACAAATCCCGCTTGCTCTTTAAATAGAGCCATGCATCAAGTAAAATTCGCCCCTTGTTTCCATTCCCTGATCGAGAACTTCTGATACATGTCTTTGCTTGCCGTAGGTATCAATCACAATACAGCGTCGGTTGAATTGCGAGAAAAAGTCGCTTTTGGTCCAGATAAATTATCTGAGGCACTCAAGCAACTTAACGCAAATGCACACGTAAATGGAAGTGTCATACTTTCTACCTGTAATCGAACTGAAGTTTATTGCGACGTTAAAGGCGTGGCAAAAAACAAGTTGATCGATTGGTTGTCAGTTTTCCATCAAGTGAGCCCTGAAGAGCTAAAACCGAGCATTTATGTCCATGAAGAGCAGGCGGCGATTAAACATTTAATGCGCGTAGCTTGTGGCTTGGACTCTTTGGTATTGGGTGAACCACAGATCTTAGGTCAGGTGAAGCAAGCTTATACAGATTCGCGAGAGAACAAATCTGTTGATGCTTCAATGGAAAAGCTGTTCCAGAAATCATTCTCTGTCGCGAAGCGTGTTCGAACTGAAACGGAGATCGGCGGAAGTGCGGTTTCGGTTGCTTACGCAGCTTGTACGTTAGCCAAGCACATCTTTGAGTCGATTGCCGATTCAACCGTGCTATTGGTGGGTGCGGGTGAAACGATTGAGTTGGTGGCTAAGCATCTTTCAGCGAATGGCTGTACCAAGATGATTGTGGCTAACCGAACTCGTGAGCGTGCTTTAGGGCTGGCTGAAGAGTTTGGTGCTGAAGTGATCAGCCTCAATGAGATCCCTGATCATCTGCATAGAGCGGATATCGTAATTAGCTCAACCGCAAGTCCATTGCCTATTATCGGTAAGGGTATGGTTGAGACTGCTCTAAAAACAAGAAAGCATCAGCCGATGTTATTGGTTGATATTGCCGTTCCACGTGATGTGGAATCGCAGGTTGGTGATCTAAATGATGCCTACCTTTATTCGGTTGATGATTTGCAGTCGATTGTTGATGGCAATATCGAACAACGTAAAGTTGAAGCGATTCAAGCTGAAGCGATCGTCAGTGAAGAAAGTGCCGCGTTCATGAGTTGGATGCGCTCTTTACAAGCGGTAGACAGTATTCGAGATTACCGTAAATCGGCTAACGAAATCCGCGAAGAATTATTAAGTAAAAGTTTACAATCGCTTGCCGCTGGCGGTGACCCTGAAAAAGTTTTACTCGAGCTCAGCAATAAGCTCACAAACAAATTGATCCATGCTCCAACGCGCGCACTTCAAAGTGCAGCTGAGCAAGGAGAACCTGCAAAATTAATGGTCATTAGACAGAGTTTGGGCTTAGAAAACCCTCAATAATATTAGACCTCCAACAAGATAAGACATTATGAAAGCCTCGATTCTAGTAAAGCTTGAAACACTTGTTGAACGCTATGAAGAAGTTCAACACCTACTTGGTGATCCAGATGTAATCGGGAATCAAGACAAATTCCGTGCACTTTCGAAAGAATACTCTCAACTTGAAGAAGTGACAGCTTGCTTCCAGTCATACCAGCAAGCGAAAGAAGATCTAGAAGCTGCTGAAGAGATGGCAAACGAAGACGACGCAGAAATGCGTGAAATGGCTCAAGATGAAATCAAAGATGCGAAAGCAGCAATTGAGCGTCTGACTGATGAGCTACAGATTCTTCTTATTCCAAAAGATCCAAACGATGAGCGTAACTGTTTCCTAGAAATCCGCGCAGGTGCGGGTGGTGATGAAGCAGGTATCTTCGCGGGCAACCTGTTCCGTATGTACTCTAAGTTTGCTGAGAAGAAAGGTTGGCGTGTTGAAATCATGAGCAGCAATGCTTCTGAGCAAGGCGGCTACAAAGAGATGATCGCTAAGGTTAGTGGCGACGCTGTTTACGGCACCATGAAGTTTGAGTCAGGCGGTCACCGTGTACAACGTGTACCTGAAACCGAATCTCAAGGCCGTGTTCACACGTCAGCATGTACGGTTGCGGTTATGCCTGAGATCCCAGAAGCGGATCTTCCAGAAATCAAAGCGGGCGACCTTAAAATTGATACTTTCCGTGCATCAGGCGCGGGTGGTCAGCACGTTAACACCACGGATTCAGCAATCCGTATTACTCACTTACCAACGGGTACAGTAGTAGAGTGTCAGGACGAGCGTTCTCAGCATAAAAACAAAGCGAAAGCGATGGCTGTTCTTGCTGCTCGTATTGTTCAAGCAGAAGAAGAGCGCCGCGCGGCAGCGGTTTCTGATACACGTCGTAACCTACTAGGTTCGGGTGACCGTAGTGACCGTATTCGTACGTACAACTACCCACAAGGCCGTGTTTCGGATCACCGTATCAACCTTACAATTTACCGTCTTAACGAAGTACTTGAAGGTGACATGCAAAGCTTGCTTGATCCTGTACTTCAAGAGCACCAAGCCGATCAGCTTGCTGCACTTGCAGAGAACAACTAACCAGTATGCAGTCAGCATATACGGTTGAAAGTGCTTTAAAAGCAGCAATCGTAAAGCTTCAAGAGGGTGATAACACATCACCCTCTATTGATGCCGCGGTACTGCTTTGTCACGCCTTAGATAAACCAAGATCTTACCTACTGACTTGGCCTGAGAAGCATCTCACCTCAGAGCAAGAGTCTGAATTCAATGCCCTTCTAAAACGTCGCTTAACCGGTGAGCCTGTGGCTTACATAATTGGTGAGCGTGAGTTTTGGTCACTGCCGTTAAAAGTTTCCCCTTCTACATTAATCCCACGCCCAGATACCGAGCGTTTGGTTGAGGTAGCTTTGGATAAAACCTTTGGCAAGCAAGGCGCGATTCTCGATTTAGGGACAGGTACAGGTGCTATCGCGTTAGCATTGGCGTCTGAGATGCCGAATCGACAGGTGACGGGTATTGATCTTCGCCCTGAAGCGCAGCAGCTTGCGACAGAGAATGCACAGCGTCTCAACATCACCAATGCGACTTTTTTGCATGGTAGTTGGTTTGAGCCTTTGAGCTCTGAAGGCGTTGTGAAATTCTCTCTGATTGTTTCTAACCCGCCATACATTGAGAAGAATGATCCTCATTTGTCTCAAGGCGATGTGCGTTTTGAGCCGATCACAGCACTGGTTGCTGAAGAGAAAGGGCTTGCAGATATTCGATACATTTCTGAAAACGCACGTGGCTTTTTGGAAAATGAAGGTTGGTTAGCATTTGAACACGGCTATGACCAAGGTTTGGCAGTTCGTGAGATTATGCAGGCGCTCGGTTATCTCGATGTTGTCACAGAGAAAGATTACGGTGGTAATGACCGAGTGACATTGGGTCGTTACTGTTCATAGTTAGTGATTGTTAATCGTCTTGTGAGCAATGGATGATGAACTTGCTAAATTGATACCTTTAACTCGACAATGCATTTAACGCAGAAATACAGAGATTTTATGCAGAACTACAGAGCATTAACGGGTATTGTGAGGCTCGTGTTAACGAAAGCACATATAAAAATATAAAGGAATACCATGTACGAAGGTCTAAAACATTTTCACCTATTAACGATTGCTATAAGTGCGCTACTTCTCTCGATTCGTTTCGCTCTTATGATGGCTAACTCACCTAAGCTTAAGCATCCTTTCTTGCAGCGTTTCCCTCATATCAATGACTCGTTGCTATTGCTATCGGGTATTGGTTTGATTTTCATCACTGGCTTTATTCCATTTACACCAGCAGCACCATGGTTAACCGAAAAACTAACTTGTGTTATGGCTTACATCGCATTAGGTTTCTTTGCGCTTAAGCTAGGTAAAAACAAGCTACTGAGAGTATTCTCTTTCTTTGGTGCGCTTGGCTGGTTAGCGATGGCAGGCAAAATCGCAATGACCAAGACACCAACATTTTTCGGTTAACTATCTATGTACGAATTTTTTGATGAAGACTTTGACCAGTTAGAGTTAGCTGAAGGTGCATTGATCTTAAATAAAGCGATTAACCCAGAAACTCAAGACAGTTGGGCAGAGCAAGAGCTGGCGAGATTGTTAAAAGACGCCGAGTTTGCTTTGGTTAATGAAACCGATGAACAGCAGAAGTTTGAATTTTTTATTCGACTATTCTTTTATGAATGGGGCTTTGCTGGCGATAAAGATGCGTATTTCTCTTCGGAAAACGCCTTCATCGATAAAGTGCTTGAGAGAAAGAAAGGCATTCCAGTGAGTCTGGGGGCGATCTTTCTTTTTCTAGGTCGCAAGCTAGGCTTTCCTGTAGAGGGCGTCTCTTTTCCGACTCAATTCTTACTTAAAGTAAGTTGGTACGGGCAAGCTGCGGCCTACATTAACCCTTATAACGGTGAGTACGTTGGCGAACAAACGCTGCGAGCATGGCTAATTGGCCATGATGGCCCATTAGCTAAGGTGAAACCTGAGCACCTAGAAGTCGCCGACCACCCAACGATTATTGGTAAGTGGTTAGCCCTGCTCAAGAGTGCACTGCTGCGAGAAGAGCGTTATACACTTGCATTGAAGTGTACCGATCTTGCGTTAACGTTTGTGCCGGATGATCCGTATGAAATCCGTGACCGCGGTTTTATCTATCAGCAGCTAGACTGTCACCAAGTAGCCGCAACCGATTATCAATACTTTATCGACCAATGCCCAGATGACCCGGCATCTGAGTTACTGAAATCTCAAGTGAACGTCATGAACGAAAAGACAGTGGTTGTTCACTAATTAATAATTATTTAGAGAGAATATGATGGAACAGAAAACAGTTCATATTGGCGATATGCCAATTGCTAACGACAAGCCATTTACGCTATTTGCAGGCATGAACGTTCTTGAATCTCGCGATCTTGCTATGCAGATCTGTGAGCACTATGTAAAAGTAACCGAGAAGCTGGGCATCCCTTACGTATTTAAGGCGTCTTTTGATAAAGCGAACCGCAGCTCAGTTCATTCATACCGTGGTCCAGGAATGGAAGAAGGTCTCAAAATCTTCCAAGAGCTGAAAGATACTTTCGGCGTGAAGATCATTACTGATATCCACACAGAAGCTCAAGCTCAGCCTGTTGCGGATGTGGTTGATGTAATCCAACTACCTGCATTCCTAGCTCGTCAAACTGATCTTGTTGAAGCAATGGCTAAGACTGGCGCAGTAATCAACGTGAAGAAGCCTCAGTTCATGAGCCCGAATCAAGTTGGCAACATCGTTGATAAGTTCGCTGAGTGCGGTAATGACAACATCATCCTTTGTGAGCGTGGCGCTTGCATGGGTTACGATAACCTTGTTGTGGATATGCTTGGCTTTGGCGTAATGAAGAAGTCTTCAAACGGTAGCCCAATCATCTTCGACGTGACGCACTCTCTACAAATGCGTGACCCATCAGGTGCTGCATCTGGCGGTCGTCGTGAGCAAACGGTTGAACTTGCTAAAGCGGGTCTTGCTACGGGTATTGCGGGTCTGTTCATTGAAGCTCACCCAAACCCAGACCAAGCTCGTTGTGATGGCCCATCTGCGCTACCTCTAGACAAACTAGAGCCGTTCTTGAAGCAGATGAAAGCACTTGATGACCTTATCAAAGGCTTTGAGCATATTGATATTAAATAATTGAGATGGATGTGAAGTAACGGAAACGTTATTTCACAAAGTTGATCTAAGAAAGCCCAGTTCTCTGAATTGGGCTTTTTTTAATCTCGTAAAAGCAGCCGAACATAAACCGTTCATTTAAAGAGTTGTTAACGTGGCGGGTTATTACCTAAGAAACTCTTATATGAGTGTGAGGTCAGTCCTGTTTGCAGTAAATTGCTGATATTCATCACACTTTGTAAGTAAACGATTGCTTGTGATGCAGGGGAAGTTTGAGTGTAATCTCATAATTTTGTTACACTTAACTGTTGACCTATGCGTGACCAATTCGACATAAATATGAAATCGTCGTGTTACATCTAGAATGTTAATTTAAGATTAGTCATGTTGAAGTCTTATTGTTCGAACTCCAGGAAAGGGGTCGCAATAGATTATAAAAAGCAGTGGATTCCCTAAAAAGTTCAAAGGTATGACAATGAAGCAACGCCTTATTCTAAAGACAGCACTAAGTGCTGCAATTCTAGCTACTCTAGCTGGGTGTGCGTCTCAATCAGCTCATGATTGGAACCAAGACGAAACTTACAAGCTAACGATTCTTCACACAAACGATAACCATGGTCGTTTCTGGCAGAATAAATATGGCGAATACGGCATGTCTGCACGTAAAACGCTAGTTGACCAACTTCGTTCAGAAGTTGAAGCAGAAGGCGGTAGCGTGTTGCTTCTATCTGGCGGTGACATCAACACGGGTGTTCCAGAGTCAGACCTTCAGGACGCAGAACCTGATTTTAAAGGTATGAACAAAATTGGTTACGATGCCATGGCATTGGGTAACCACGAGTTTGATAACTCTTTAGACGTATTACAAAAGCAGATCGACTGGGCTAACTTCCCAATGCTATCTGCAAACATCTACGATAAAGCGACAGGTGAACGTAAGTTCCAAGCTTACGAGATGTTCGAAAAGCAAGGCATCAAGATTGCGGTTATTGGTTTAACAACTGAAGATACCCAAAAGATTGGTAACCCTGAATTTATCGCAGGCATCGACTTCCGTGATCCTAAAGAAGAAGCGAAGAAGCTAATCGCTGAACTTAAAGAAACAGAAAAACCGGATCTAATCTTTGCTGTGACTCATATGGGTCACTACGAAAATGGCCAACGTGGTGTTAATGCTCCGGGTGATGTCGCACTTGCTCGTTACCTAAACGAAGGCGATCTAGACATGATCGTTGGTGGTCACTCTCAAGAGCCTGTATGTATGGAAGGCCCTAACGTTGCGAAGAAAAACTTCAAGCCGGGTGATGAGTGTAAGCCTGACGTACAGAACGGTACTTACATCGTTCAAGCTCACGAGTGGGGCAAGTACGTAGGTCGTGCTGATTACGAATTCCGTAATGGCGAGCTAGAGATGGTGAGCTACGACCTGATTCCAGTTAACCTTAAGAAGAAAGTTAAGATCGACGGTAAGAAGCAACGTGTTCTTATTCAAGATGAAATCGCACAAGACCCAGAGCTACTTGAATTCCTACGTCCTTTCCAAGAGCAAGGTCAGGCACAGCTAGAAGTTCAAATCGCTGAGACAAATGGCAAGCTTGAAGGCGATCGTAACGTCGTTCGTTTCCAACAGACCAACCTAGGTCGTTTGATTGCGACTTCTCACATGGAGCGTGCAAAAGCAGACTTCGCTGTGATGAACTCTGGTGGCGTTCGTGACTCAATTGAAGCCGGTAATGTTACTTACAAAGATGTACTGAAGGTACAGCCTTTTGCAAACATCCTGACTTACACAGACATGACGGGTAAAGAAGTTCTGGATTACCTAAATGTAGTAGCGACTAAACCAATCGATTCTGGTGCTTACGCTCAGTTTGCTGGAATCTCTATGACAGTAGCGAACGGTGAAGTATCGAATGTATTCATCGGTGGCAAACAGCTTCGTCTAGACGAAACTTACCGTTTCACAGTACCAAGCTTTAACGCTGCTGGTGGTGACGGTTACCCTAAACTGTCTGATCACCCAGGTTACGTAAATACTGGTTTTGTTGATGCTGAAGTACTGAAAGAGTACCTAGAAGCAAACAGCCCGGTTGACGTGAACAAGTACGCGCCTTCAGGCCAAATGGTTTACAAGTAATTGAATCCAAGCAATTGTATCAATAGGTGCTAAATTAGATTGACTCTAGCACCATGATAAATTTAACTAAAGCGACGCCTCGGCGTCGCTTTTTGTTTATCTATCGTTTGGATTTGTTATGACCCCTGCAATCAATCTCGCCAAGAAAAAGAAAATCGCTCATAGTGTGCACCAGTATCATCATGATGCGAATAATACGAACTATGGTTTAGAAGCCGTTGAAGCGCTTGGTCAAGATCCCAAACGTGTATTCAAAACGCTGTTGTTCTGCTTGAATGGTGTGGCGAAAGATTTGGCGGTTGCCGTTATTCCTGTCGACCAGAAGCTAAATCTAAAGCTTGCCGCTAAAGCAGCGAAAGGCAAAAAAGCAGAGATGGCCGATCCTGAGATTGCTCAGAAAACCACGGGTTATGTTGTTGGTGGCATTAGTCCGCTTGGACAGAAGAAAGCACTGCCTACCTTCGTTCATTCCAGTGCGACAGATTTTGAAACGATATGTGTGAGTGCAGGTAAGCGTGGGCTAGAGATTGAATTAGACCCAAAAGACTTAACACTGCTGACTCGCGGCCAGTTTGCTGATCTATGTTTATAGATTGTTGTCATGATGATAAAACTATCGAATGACAAACAAAAACGCCCGCTAGACTAATCTAGCGGGCGTTTTTATATCGAGTGTCTCGTCTTACTGATTCAGACTACTTCTTCAGACCTAAAGTACCACCAACACGCTTTGGTGCAGGTTTGTTCGGTCTGTTTGAATCTTGGCTGCGGTTTGCCGGCTTCCCGCTTCTACGATCGGTATTATCGCGATCTGTGCGATTGCGATCCGAACGATTTCTATCTGAATTAGAACGCTCTGAACGAGAGTTCGATTTCCAGTTCTCGGTATTACCACCGCTTTCACCATTCGATGAATTGCGGCCACGCTTTGAATTAGGTGCATGACGGAATTCATCCGCATTGTTACCGCGGTAGGTGCGTGTACGGTTCTCGTTTTGATTACGGCGCGCTGTTGAAGCTTGGTTCTCTTCACGGCTATCAAAAAGTTTCGCGTCAGTCGCTTTGCGAATGCGTTGACCTTTCGCGTTCATTTTTGACGCATCTTCCGTACTTACTGAGCCTTCACACATCGCTAAAATTTCAGTGATCTCTTCGTCGCTCAGGTAGCGCCATTTGCCGTTAGGAATACCGTCTAGTGAGATATTCATAATACGAACACGACGCAGTTTAAATACTTCATAACCGAGCGCTTCACACATACGGCGAATTTGGCGGTTAAGGCCTTGTGTTAGCGTAATTCGGAATGAGAACTTAGTCTCTTTCTCTACTTTACATGGCAAAGTGACTGTATCGAGAATGTGAACGCCAGCGCCCATTTGCTTCAAGAATTCCGTCGTAATCGGCTTATCTACACGCACCACGTATTCTTTCTCGTGGTTGTTACCTGCACGTAGGATCTTGTTTACGATGTCGCCGTCATTGGTTAGGAAGATAAGGCCATCAGAAGGCTTATCTAGACGACCAATCGGGAAAATACGTTTGTGGTGGCCGATAAAGTCGACGATGTTGCCAGGAATATCACGCTCAGTCGTACAGGTGATACCTGTTGGTTTATTAAGAGCAATGTAAATCGGCTTCTCTTTTGAGCGAACAGGCTTATTGTCGATCTCAACATCATCACCTGGCAAGACTTTAGTACCCATTTCAGGGATCTTACCGTTAATAGTAACTCGGCCTGCATCAATGAGCTTATCGGCTTCGCGGCGTGAGCAAAAACCAGTTTCACTGATGTATTTATTAAGGCGTTTAGCTTGGGATTCTTGTGACATGATATTCTCTTAGCGTTTCACAACGGAAATATAGATAAACAAAAAGCAACCTTTGGATAGTTGCTTTGAGTTGAAATTCGTTAACTGAGGTAATTTTAGCACTTGGTGTGAGTCTAGGCACGAAATATCGATCTTGATGCAAAATCGTTACTAGTCCATTTATCTATCTCAACCTATTAACTGGTGCGTTTTTGATGGCGCTCTCTGTTCTCTAGCTTTTTCTCATTACTCTTTCTGAGCATGACATAGACTGCGCCCGTACCACCATGAAATTGCTGAGCAGAATGAACACATTGAACGTCGTTGATTTGTGTTAGCCAATTTGCCACGTAGCTTTTCATCATTGCAGGTGGATTCGAACGCTCACCCTTACCATGAACAATGATGACGGTACGAACATCCATTCTTAAACACTGACGCAAAAATGAAAGCACTTCGTTACGTGCGTCTTTCAGTGTTTTCCTATGAAGGTCGAGCTTGGCTTGAATAGGGTATTTTCCTAGGCGCAGCTTTTTGTATACGCCTTCTTGTACACCGTCTTTTTTATAAGCAACAACATCGTCTGGCTTGATCATTGGCGAATAGTCTAATGATAAGTAGTCTTTCTCGTCGTCAGACAGCCACATAGCGGCTTCACGCTTAGCAAGGTGAGATTCGGTGACTCGGTGTACTTTCTGGTGTTCAGCGGTGTCATGGTCGATACGTTTAACATCGCCCATCATTTCTTGGAATAGATCTAAGTCATCATCATGAGACATAGTGTGTATCTCAAGTTGGAGAAGGATAGGGTAAGTATACCTAAGTTGAGGTTAGGTTTAAAAATGAAAAAACCGGAGAAGACAATAAGTCTGCTCCGGTGCAAAGCGTTTTGACATTTAGTTATAAAATAAAGTAATACTTATAAAGTAAAACAATGCTTAAAAGTAAATGATTTAGGCTGAGCGATTCTAGTGAGGAGATTTTTCAGTCATAACTTTGTAGATGAAGAAGCCTCCATAAAACATCATGAGACCCAGAGCCCCGAAGATTACTATCATTGAAGATAGTCCCACCGCATTACCAAATAGGAGATCTAGCCAAAAGTCCATGTGTATACCTCAAAGTTATATGACATGGCTTAGTGTATTAACAAGCATTATCAATTCACTGATCTGGATCAATCCTGTTTCATAAGTTAAATACTTGTTGGTAACTGTGTGTTTTTCGTCACATCATGCTCGTTGTTGTATGTCTTTTGTTCGAACGATTCAAAATCGCAATAAATATGAGAAAAAGCCCTTGCGGATAAATTCAGAACCCGTATTATACGCTCCATCGACAGGCAATGAGCCAGTTAGATATCTCGGTGAATAGCGCAGCTTGGTAGCGCATCTGGTTTGGGACCAGAGGGTCGGGGGTTCGAATCCCTCTTCACCGACCACATTAAAGAAAGCCGTAGCAGAAATGCTACGGCTTTTTTGTATTTGGGATTTCTATATTCTAACTGCATTGACTGTTTATGGTTGAGGGCAGAGAGTTAGGTCTATTGGACAAACTCATTTGTCGCAACGTTGTTCTTAACCCAGATCAAAGCTTGTAAGCGATTCTTCACCTTGATTTTTTTAAACGTGTTGTGAAGGTGTGCTTTGACCGTATTCTCACTGACATAGAGGGTATCTGCTATCTGAGTGTTAGATGCTCCATCACCGAGTAACTTAATGATCTGCTGCTCGCGTTTGGTCAGCTTGAGGTAATAAGGACTGGTTTTCGCGCACTGCCTCTCTCTGTAGAAGCTAATGTACTGGTAAATGAGCTTTCTACTCATCCACATCTCGCCTTGCAAAATGCAGTTAAAGCCGGCCACGAGCTTTTCAAGCGTGTCCGACGTATAAAAAATGCCGACAAGATACTGCCATTTAAGCATTTCAGAGTGCGGAAAATCGCCTGGTGTATTGAGTAGCACTTCATGGACATCACTTGCTACGTCATCTCTGAGCTCCTGGTATTTCTCAATGTATTGCTTACTCATTGTCGGGAAATCAATAATAATCAGAACTAAGTCATCGTTTTTTAGGGATTTAGCACTGAGCCTTTCCGGTGATATGAGTTTTATGTTCAGGTTAACTTTCTGTTCTATAGACTCTTTTAGTAGTATCGATTGTAAATTGTTCTCCGCAAGTAAAATGGCGTTATGAGCCTCCAGTTTAGCCATGTGGAACTCCTTTTCTTAACTCATTACTTGAACTTTAGGTGTTTTAGTTTAAAGCACGTATTGTTATTTTGCTAATTTTTAAAGCTAATTATTCATCAAATTTATGAAATTAATTTAATAGTATTGTCGAAGGTAAAATAATACTTAAGTAGAAAGACGGAATTACCGAGATTTATGGTTTTATTTTATTGATTGTACAGTCTTTATGAATTTTCCAGATCCCCTTGTTTGGGTGAAGTTTTATAGTGGCAGGAAACTGATTTATATTAATAATCAACGTTGTAATACCACTATTCGTATTCAGGTTGAAATTAGAGTTGGTGTTCGTACTCAACGTTAATGAAGATGCCACACTGTTATTTATGGTCAGAATAAGACTTTTATTTTTTATCAGGCACTGTACTGAATTTAAATCAGAAGAAAATCCATTAAAATGGAAAGAAATAAATAAAACGGCGACCAGCGCCGTTTTAGTAAATGTATAAAAATTCATATTAGTTTTGGTAGATAAGACCAACGTTTCCGTTTGCGCCATTACCTAATACAGCAGCGTTATCATATGATGTTTGCTCTATCATAAATTGGTTCATGTTACTGTTAGTTAAACTAACTGTTGCGTTTGAATGAGAACCTGTTTGAAGAGTGAATACTCGGTTATCGTTACTGTTCATTAGATCGATATCAACATCATTTCTATCACCACCACCAACATCTGTATTGACGATAGTTTCTACGTAGTTTCCGTCACCCCAGATGTCGATAGCAACATCGTTTCTATCAACACTGCCGTTACTAAACTCAGTGTAAGTGGTATTAGAGTTACCGTTGATGTACACGTCAGCTTCGTTTCGGTCAGCACCACCTTTCGCTTTCACTACCGAAATGTTGTCATCACCCATCTGAGTAACTCGTAGGTCATTATTTCGACCGGCACCTTGTACTTTAACTCTGGCTTGGTTACGTAAACCATCTTGATCTATGAGTGCGTTGTTTCTTTTGTAACGTAATTTCACGTGAGCTTCATTGAGATTACCACTTTGTTCAACAACTACGTCCGATTTATAACTCGCGTGGGTATCAACGAGTGCTACGTGGCCATCTGTTACACCTGATGTATTTTGGTTAATAGTTACATTAGCCATGTCACCGCTACCCATTTGCCACACTGCAGTATTGTCCATAGCTAACGGCTCTATTGCTGCTACTTTCCCTTTAATACCAAGATCAGTTGTGCCCTCTTTCACACCTATTGCTGGCTCTGGTGCAGGATAGGGTGCAGGAAGTGGATCTGCTTGAGCTGCATTAAAACCAATGATGGCACCGACTATAATTCCAATTTGTGTAAGTTTCATAAGTTGTATCCTTATACATTTCCATGTCGACTATGTATCACTTCAAATGAAGTGACCTTGAATCAAGCTATCCATACTGCGCGCTAATTTGCTTGATTGATGTAGATTCTCATCGAGCTCGACGCATTGACTATCGCGAAGTCGTGCCCATCTTGAGAAATTCCTAAGTTGTCTCCTCCAGACCCAGCCATAAATGCCGTATTATGGTTGCCTTTTTGGTCAATACTTAATTGACTCCCTTGCCCTGAGAAGTTCGCTTGTCCTATTACCGCTAAATTGTGGTTTCCGTCTTGGGAAATCAGCGCTTCGCTATTTCCGCCAAGTTGCCCAATTGCAGCGGTATTGTTCGATCCATCTTGATTGATATACGCAACATTATTTCGTCCCACTTGTGTAATATTTGCTGAATTAGAGTGACCACTTTGTTTAATCTTCGCTCTATTATTCGCTTTAATTCCAGGACTATATTGAATAATCGTTGAGTTTGAATCAGAACTGTTTGTTATATCTATCTCTGAGTAGTTATCTAAGTCCCCAGATGAAATGTTATATAAGTCGCTATAGTCATTAATAATGTCCTGATCGACATTATGTAAAAAATCCCCCTCAATACCAGAGGCTATAGCAACATTAAAACTACCTATTGATAAATATAAGCAAGTTAAGCTGGTAAGTGCTGCTGTCCGACTTATCATTATCTTTATCCTAAAGTGTCTGATGCGTGTTTATTCAACTAAATATATATTCCGTGTTGAACGCCGTGTAACTCACTAGCATGAGAACATCTTAGGTTTCTAGGTGAATATCATCTATAAACTTAAAGGTGAAAATGTTTAATTGCATATGAGAAATTTAATTAGTAATTAACTTGTACAGCCCCTCCTTAGTTCATTAATTTCTCCCGGAGATTAAACCTAAAGTTTATATATGCCACTGTGAGCATGGATTAGGCTTTGTATAGATTCAACGAACCACATTCTCATTTTGTAAATGGACTTTGAATGGGAGCCCACATGAAAATCAAGCTGCTTACAATCACTCTATTTTCTTGCGCTGTTAGTGCAGGGGATACGAGTCATGGTCTTGAAAACGGTGCTCCCTTAGAAAATGGAACAAAACTTGAGGATTCGACAAATAACCTGAAGGAAAAGTTTAACGACTTTAGCGAAGTTGACGGGATCATAGTGGATAGAACAATTACGCGCTTAGGCGATGACTTCTACTTCTTCTTCTCGCAATCGCTCAACGAGAGTTATCCCAACCTTAAGGAAAATTTGACGGTAAAAGAGAGGCCAACGGCTTTATCTGGAAGCATCATAGAGGTTCAACACTCTAGAAAACCGATCTTCCGTACGGCGTTGTCCCCTGGTCGTAGACAAGCGAAAGAACGAGCTGCCGATGCCACTCGAGTTGTAGGGAATTACATTATCAGATGGCAAGCAGAGAGACTCTTTCAGGACACTTACGATCTAGACCATGATGAATTTTAAGGAGCCAAGGATGTCGATATTTTTCAGAAAGGCCGCGCTCATTGCGCTGATAGTTTCGCCTTCGGTTTACTCAAGCGAATTAGTTTATACGCCCGTAAATCCAAGTTTTGGCGGAAACGCTTTAAACAGTTCTCACCTTTTTAATCACGCTAATGCTATCAATGATTATGAAGACCCAAGTGCAAGGGATATCTTTGATGAGCAAGAATCAGCCTTAGATCGTTTAGCGTCTAGTTTAGAGTCTCGTTTGATAAGCCAGTTGCTTGCTGATGTAGGTAACGGAAATACAGGGCAGTTAGAAACAGATGACTTTTTCCTCAATATTGTTGACGACTCCGGGACGTTACTCGTTCAAATCGTCGATAAAGCGACAGGGGAATCAACAGAAATCAGTGTTTCGGGACTAAACCCAGACCTCTAATCACAAGGATTGTGTTATGAAATCGATCATTATCGTCTTCTTGACCTTTGTGTTGGGAGGGTGCACTTACTCTATGCAAATTCCAGAGACTTCTGAAACGCCAAAACTGATGCCGAGAGGATCGACTTATACCGATCTTATCTCATTACCTCAGCCTCGCGGGAAAATATTGGTCTCAGTTTATGACTTTAGAGATCAAACAGGCCAATACAAGCCTCAGCCAAACAGTAACTTTTCCACAGCAGTGCCACAGGGTGGGACGTCTTTATTGACGACAGCACTTATCGACTCTCAGTGGTTTGTACCTCTGGAGCGTGAAGGGCTCCAAAACTTATTGACTGAACGTAAGATTATTCGAGCGGCTCAGAAAAAAGATAAGGTCGTAAATAATCATGGGGCAGACTTGTCGTCTTTGAGTTCCGCTAACATCGTCATCGAAGGCGGGATTGTGGCTTATGACTCGAATATTGTTACCGGAGGAGCTGGCGCCAAGTATCTAGGTATTGGTGGTTCCGGGCAATACAGAACGGATCAAGTCACGGTGAATTTGAGAGCCGTCGATGTTCGAACTGGGCAAGTTCTTTTGAGTGTCACGACGACTAAAACCATTTCCTCCCATGAAATCGGCTTCGGTGCATTTCGCTTTGTTGACTACAAAGAGTTGTTAGAAGTAGAGATGGGCTACAGCCAAAATGAACCGGTCAATATTGCTGTGATGTCTGCTATTGATGCCGCGGTGATTCATTTGATTGTGAAAGGAATGAAGCGTGGAATGTGGTCGCCGGGCGATCCGAATGCATTAGAAAATCCGATTATCGCACGTTATTCCGAAGCGAGTACAGACATACTTTAAGCTACCGAGTAAGCAGCAAAATAGGGCTATGCGGAAAACGGACCTTTCCCTTAGCCCTGTTTTTTCTTCAAGCAACTCAATGATCAATTCACATCACACGTAATATCTTTTATCGGTGTTTCCGAGGTAACAAAACAAACATACGCTTCCGCTGGCTTATTCGGGCCTATTCGAATGTAACCTGCCTTTACTTCATCTTCATCAAACGTCACCGAGTGAGAGCTTCCCGTTTGGTTGTCGTAAAAGTTTGCTTCAAAATTGTTGTTCATTTGGCTTGCGATACGGTTTCGTGTTGTAGATGTTGTGAACGTAATATTGGCGCAGCGCATCGGTGGTTTCTCTGTAATCAAAAACTGTCCGCTTTCTTTATCTAATACACCGCCTTTGGTATCCGGTTGTATGTCTATCGCCTGAAACTGTTCGATGGTGCATGTTTCTTTGGCTGAGGCTATTGAGGGCATCAGCATCGTGAGGGCTAAAGGGAAAGCAAAAAGTACTGGTTTCATTAGAACAACGCCATAGGTAAAAAGAGCGAAAGATAATAGCACTGCAATGGTGCTATTAAATGTAAAGATTCTGTTATTAAGGAAATGCTTTTATAACGAAAACAAAATGAGGTTGAGCATCGTTAGCTTTTTTAGCTAGTCTCAAATTGACATTGGGCTGATTGGCTTTGTGATTGCTGAATGACACTGAAGCCTTTCTTTTCTAATAACTGTATAAGGTTACCTTCTCCAATTAGGTGCAAGGTACCAACTACTATCATGTAGTTCCCTTTAGTCTTAAGCTTCCAATCATTGGAGGATAGTTTGTTTGCCCAGTCTATGTTGCGATCGGTTAAGAATGCTTTCTCAAGTTCAGGCGACATCTCTGACAGTTCTGAGAAGGCTTCCAGCTTCGCTAAATCACCCGCTTTCCAGCTTTCAATGAGGCAATGTACAACACGGTCCGTTTGGTCAAATTCTTCTAGGCTACTGACTAACCATTCCTTACCGTCGTCCTTTTGTTTTGTCATCAGGTCTATTTGGAATTGCAGAGGCTCCAAACTGATAACCGGAACATCTTGGGTAGTCGCTTTGTTCGCTAGCGTCGCATCAACGCCGCTGGCGGAGCCATAACCAAGGTTTTTTAACTGCTGCATTTGTATGGAGAGAGAAGTTGCCCAAGGCGGTGAACTAAGCAGCTGTTGCGTCGGCATGCCCAATGATTTTGATATGTCGGTTAATAATTGCAGCTGTTCTGTATTGAGTACATCGGCAGTCGTGAGTTTGTTGCGGGGATATACAACGCCATCAGACTTTCTGATATCCGTTTCGATAATTAAGCCATCACTGTTTTTTAGCGCGTCGGTGATCGCCGAAGGAAGGGGGTACATACTCTCGTCTCCAACGTGCACTGAACCTAAGATAGTGAGTGTCAGATCATCCTTTTGTGCTTGCCAATAAAGGGGCTCGGCGACCGCTTGCCTAGCTGAAAAAGCGAGAACGAATAAAACCATGTACCAGAGTGGACGCAAAGGGAGCTCCTTAAGGAAGTATTAAACTCGTTAAAATCGATTTTGACGGTGTTTTTTAACGGTTTTTTTTGAGAACAATGTCACGTTGTTTGTACGAAAAGTATAATAATACGCTGAAACTCTAAATCCTTTCTGACTACCAATGACACGATTTTATGAAATCGGTAAAAAAGATTGTGATTCATTTCTCAAATTTTACGTCAAAATTAAAATGACGGAAGTGCCGTTGCTTGTAACTTGATGATTTTATTTAAATTAAATTTATAAAAATTTTTGAGATTTGAAGCCGATCACTTTATTAGCTCGATTTAATTCACGGTAAAAAATAAGCCCATATAGTTTATCTAACTTTCGAAGCGCTCCATTTTGCTTCTTACTCAATTTTTAATTTATGGGTGAATACGATGTTGAAGAGAAACTTACTATCTGTAGCGGTATTGGCTGGCCTAACAGGTTGTGCAGTAACGCAAGCACCAGAACAAAAAGTAGTGAATGCACTGGCTGATAATCTTGATGTTCAGTACGAAATTCTAACTAATCATGGTGCGAATGAAGGCTTGGCTTGTCAGGACCTAGGTGCTGAATGGGCGTCATGTAATAAAGTGAACATGACGCTAACCAATGACGGTGAAGCGATTGACTCTAAAGATTGGAGCATCTACTTCCACAGTATTCGTCTTATTTTAGATGTTGATAATGAGCAATTTAAGATCACTCGCGTTACTGGTGACCTTCATAAGCTAGAACCTACTGAAAAATTTGACGGCTTTGCGGCTGGTGAAGAAGTGGTTCTTCCGTTAACGAGTGAATACTGGCAACTGTTTGAAACTGACTTTATGCCAGGTGCATTCGTGACGGCGCCAAACGCAGAACCTAAGATGATTGCATCATTGAATACAGAAGATGTTGCATCGTTCGTAACTGGTCTAGAGGGTAATAACCTTAAGCGTACGCCTGATGATAATAACGTAATGGCGACAGCGGTGACGCGTTTTGAAAAGAATGCTGATCTAGCAACGCAAGACGTATCAACTACTTTACTACCAACGCCAATGTCGGTAGAAGCCGGTGAAGGTTCAGTTAGCATTGCTGGTGGTATTGCCCTACCTAAAGACGCATTCGACGCTGAGCAATTCGCAGCAATTGAAGAACGTGCAGATGTGGTAAACGTAGATGTGAGTGGCGACCTACCTGTGAGTGTCGCTGTTGTTCCTACTCAGTTTACGGGTGATTTAGCGAAATCTGGCGCTTATGAACTAAGCATCTCGGAAGAGGGGATTGCAATTAAAGCGTTTGATAAAACGGGTGCTTTCTACGCAGTTCAGTCTATTTTTGGCCTAATAGATAGTCAGAACGCTGAATCATTACCACAACTGTCAATTAAAGATGCGCCGCGCTTTGATTATCGTGGTGTGATGGTGGACGTTGCTCGAAACTTCCACTCAAAAGATGCCATCCTAGCAACGCTAGATCAAATGGCGGCATACAAGATGAATAAACTGCACCTTCACCTAACGGATGATGAAGGTTGGCGTTTAGAAATTCCAGGTTTACCAGAGCTAACGGATGTAGGGTCTAATCGTTGTTTTGATTTGGATGAACAAAGCTGCTTACTGCCTCAGCTAGGTTCTGGTCCAACAACAGACAACTTTGGCTCTGGTTTCTTTAGTAAAGCGGATTACGTCGAGATCCTAAGCTACGCTAAAGCGCGCAGCATCGAAGTTATCCCTGAAATTGATATGCCAGCACACGCTCGTTCAGCTGTGGTATCAATGGAAGCGCGTTACACTCGTCTCATGGCGGAAGGCAAAGAAGCAGAAGCGAACGAATACCGCTTGATGGATCCGCAAGATACATCGAATGTAACCACGGTTCAGTTCTACGATAAGCAAAGCTTCATTAACCCATGTATGGAGTCATCAACTCACTTCGTCGATAAAGTAATCTCTGAAGTGGCGGCAATGCACCAAGAAGCGGGCGTACCGCTAACGACTTGGCACTTCGGCGGCGATGAAGCGAAAAACATCAAGTTAGGCGCAGGCTTACAAGATATTAATGCAGAAGATAAAGTGGCTTGGAAAGGCAACATCGATTTGTCTAAGCAAGATAAGCCGTTCCAACAATCACCACAATGTCAGTCATTGATCGCTGATGGTACGGTAAGCGATTTCGGTCATCTACCAAGCCACTTCGCAGAACAGGTTTCTAAGGTTGTTGCTGAGAAGGGTATTCCCCACTTCCAAGCATGGCAAGATGGTCTGAAATACAGCGAAGGCGAGGAAGCATTTGCGACCGAAAGTACACGCGTGAACTTCTGGGACGTTCTTTACTGGGGCGGAACTTCATCAGTATACGATTGGTCAGCAAAAGGGTATGACGTGATTGTCTCTAACCCAGACTACGTATACATGGATATGCCATACGAAGTTGATGCAGCTGAGCGTGGTTACTACTGGGCAACACGTGCAACCGATACTCGTAAGATGTTTGGCTTCGCACCAGAAAACATGCCACAAAACGCAGAAACATCATTAGACCGTGATGGCAATGGTTTTACTGGTAAAGGTGAGGTTGAAGCGAAACCTTTCTACGGTCTGTCAGCTCAACTTTGGTCAGAAACAGTACGTACTGACGAGCAGTATGAATACATGGTGTTCCCTCGCGTATTGGCAGCAGCAGAGCGCGCATGGCACCGAGCAGATTGGGAAAACGACTACAAGGTTGGTGTTGAATACTCTCAAGAAACTAACTTAGTGAATAAGCAAGCGTTGAACAGCGACTTTAATCGCTTCGCGAATATTCTTGGTCAACGTGAGCTAGCTAAGCTAGAAAAAGCGGGTATTGATTACCGACTACCAGTTCCAGGTGCGAAGGTTGTTGACGGTAAGCTAGCGATGAACGTTCAATTCCCAGGTGTAGAGCTGCAATACTCTGCTGATGGCGAAAACTGGCTAACATACGATGAGCAACAACGTCCATCAGTTTCTGGTGAGACTTACATCCGCTCTATTTCAGAAAGTGGTGAGAAAGTAAGTCGAGTGACCTCAGTTAAATAATCGATAAGCACTATTAGTAGAAGAGCTCCTGACCTTTATCTTATTCAAGATAAAACGGGAGCTCTTTTTGTTTACTGCGAATTAGGTGCATATCAAAAACTGAAACATATAGAAATCGCCTTTGGTAATATCATCAACAATGCACATAAGGTGACTTTAATCCCAAAAGTGACGCGCTTCTCATTATTATCTTCAAAAAATAAGCCCCCTGTAAAAAACTCTAAATCAGATGTGATTCAACTATCTAGATCTAATTTTTCTTCGTGAAATAACGTGATCCC
This sequence comes from Vibrio sp. 10N.222.51.C5, assembly GCF_041474575.1. Classification (NCBI taxonomy): domain Bacteria; kingdom Pseudomonadati; phylum Pseudomonadota; class Gammaproteobacteria; order Vibrionales; family Vibrionaceae; genus Vibrio; species Vibrio sp. 10N.222.51.C5. The sequence goes on along the minus strand of NZ_JBFRUJ010000006.1, from coordinate 8,553 downwards.
GATCTGTATATTTTTCCATCTTAAGTTTTTTATCAATTTTTATGTTTTTAAGTTGTTGATTTTAAAGTTTTAAATAACTTGTCTTTTTTTGATAGTGAGAGGGATCACTCTGCTGCCCCTTTTATTTTTAAACGCAAATTAATTCGAGCAACATAGATTTCATGCCAGGGAGGCGACCAACTACTCAAGCGGTGAAGGTGAATGATGTACCGAAGATGTGCCGCTGAAAAAATTAAACTAAGGCAGTTTACAATGAAAAAAATTATCGCTCTAAGTGCTCTTTCTCTTGCTTTCGCTTCTAGTGCTTTTGCTGGTTCTTCTTACGTAACGGGTAACATCCAAATTCATGACGATGGCCGTATCCACGGTTCTGACATGACTTCTACGCTAGAAGCTGGTCACACGTTTGACAACTCTCTAGGCGGCTTCACGGTTTATTCTGAGTTTGATGGTATCCAACTGGGCAAACTTGAATCTGAAAATGGCGGTGCAGGTAATACTACTCCAGGCATCACTGTAGGTGGTGAGCAATCTTTCAACATCACTGACAACCTATGGGTTGCTGCGGGTTACCAACACCTATTCTCTGCAGGCGAAAGCATTCAGTTCCGTCCACTAGTTAAGATCGGTTACAACTTCGACAACGGCATCTCTATTAGTAACCGTACTCGTGCACACATCGATGATACTTCAGCTAATGCTGACACAGACTACCGCATGGATAACCGCATTGCTTACACAGTGAATGCTGACCTAGCGCTTAGCTACAACAACGTATACATGATTGATGCTGAAGCGATGGACCACGAGTTACGTGCAACATGGACTCGTCAAGGTGTTCAACCTTACTTTGAATTCCGTAGCCAAGCTAACGGTGTAGATTTCGCAAACGGCGATTCTAAGCAGAACAACGCATTCGTATTCGGTGCTTCTTACGGCTTCTAAGCTGATTCGCTTGGTTGCTTAGTCTATTAGATTATTAGCCGAGTGAGCTTCTTCGCTAAATAGCTTTTTGCTAAATAGCTTGCTAGCTAATTAGCGAGGGGAACATAGCGGTACTAACAGCCCGGTTGGTGCCGCGACAAGATTTGCTTTACTGTCCAAAAGCAAAGAGCCTAGCAAGTAAACCACAGTCTTGGGTTTACTGAATGCTAGGCTCTATTTTTATGACTTCTTTTTATTGCTGTGTGTTGGTCTGTTTAGGTTCTATTTCCCGTTGTAGTGACGGTATTCAAACACCTGACCTTTTTCATTAAACGCATACACAGAATACTCGTCTATCTTATCGCCATATTCCATGCCTGGCGAACCCATTGGCATACCCGGAACCGCTAAACCAATCGCATTACGTGGTGGGTTTTCTAGAAAGGCTTTAATGTCATCTGCTGGAATGTGTCCTTCAAATACGTATCCGTCGATCTCTGCAGTGTGGCAAGAGGCTAGCTCTTGTGTTATCCCTAGTTTCTGCTTGATTGGGTTCATATCATCGTGGAGCTTCTCAGTAACATCGAACCCAGCATCTCGCATATGTTCAGTCCATTCTGTGCAGCAGCCGCAGTATGGAGATTTGTGGTTTAGAACATCAGTAGCTAAAGCTTGTCCTGAGATTGCAGCGAGTGCAGTAAGAGTCATAATTTTACGAATCATGGTTAACCTCATGAATATGGTTTTTGTTGATATTAGAATGAGTGGGTTTGAACAGTCTTAATCTGTTGGCATTGCTGACTACGGTGATTGATGACATCGCCATCGCAGCGCCTGCAACGACAGGGCTAAGTAAAAATCCAAAGAATGGGTAGAGCACACCAGCCGCAATTGGAATACCAAGTGAATTATAGATAAAGGCACCAAACAGGTTTTGCTTCATGTTTCTCACGGTCGCTTGGGAAAGCTCAATCGCGTTACTGACAGATAATGGCGACGAGTTGAGTAGTGTCATTTGCGCACTTTCAATCGCCACATCGCTGCCGCTACCCATTGCTATGCCTATATCTGCTTGAGCAAGTGCAGGCGCGTCGTTAATACCGTCTCCGACCATGGCAACACTCTTATATTGCTGTTGCAGCTGAACAATGTGTTGAGCTTTCTGCTCTGGAAGCACTTCTGAAATCACTTCGTCGATACCGACGTTTTTACCTATCGCTTGAGCTACAGAGTCGTTGTCGCCCGTTAATAGCACAGTGTGAATTCCGGCGGATTTTAGTTGAGCTATCGCCTGTTTGCTATCTATTTTTAACGCGTCTGAAATGCCCAATATGCCTTCCAGTTTTTGGTCAATCGCAATGAAAATAGGCGTCCACGCTTGCGAGCGGCAAAGCTCGATGAAATCCGCGCCAACCTCTGTATTGATACCTAATTGGGTGAGGTACTTAAGCGAGCCAACTTGCACTTTCTTGCCGTTAATTGTTGCTTGAACCCCAAGCCCTCGTTGGTTTTCAAATTCGCTGTGTGGGAGTACTGAAACTTCCAAGCTCTCTGCATATTGGCAAACGGCTTTGGCAAGTGGGTGCTCAGATCCTACTTCTACTGAATAAGCACAAGCCAGTAATTCTTGTTCTGATAAATCGCCATAAAAGGCTTGCTGAACGGTTGGCTTACCTTGGGTTAGGGTGCCTGTTTTATCAAACACGACAGCATCAATTTTGCTTGCAGATTGCAACACATCGGCATCTTTGATCAGAACGCCAAACTCAGCGGCTTTGCCAACGCCGACAGTAATTGAAAGTGGTGTCGCAAGGCCTAAGGCACATGGACAAGCGATGATCAGCACTGTGGTTGATACCACTAACATGTAACTGGCGCTTGGTTGTGGGCCAACAAAAAACCAAACTAAGGCGGCAGAAACTGCGATTGCGACCACAACCGGAACAAAAACGGCTGAGATAGAATCGGCAAGCTTGGCGATTGCTGGTTTACTGCTTTGCGCTTGGCGAACCATTTGAATGATCCGAGCCAGCATGGTGCTTGATCCAATCCCAGTCGCTTCAATAATTAAACTACCATCCCCATTAATAGTGCCCGCAGAAACGCCATCATTTATTGTTTTGACGTTGGGCAGTGGTTCACCGGTCAGCATCGACTCATCGATATAAGATTCACCTGAGACTACGACACCATCAACCGGTACTTTTTCTCCGGGTTTTACTCGTACTTGCATGCCGACTTGGATAGCTTCTACAGCAATGGTTTGTTCTTTGCCATCGACGATGACCACCGCTTTTTGAGGTTGTAAGTTAATCAGTGCCTGTAGCGATTTCGTGGTGCGAGCTTTGGCTTTGGCTTCAATGTAGTGACCCAAAGAGATAAGGCCGACAATCATCGCACTGGCTTCGAAGTAGACATGGCGCGATGGTTCTGGGAACCATGATGGAATCAGCACAACCAGCATTGAATAGAACCATGCTGCGCCTGTACCTAGAGCGACTAAGGTATCCATAGTCGCGCGTTTATGCATCAAGGATTGCCAAGCATTGGTGAAGAAGCTGCGTCCAGAAGTGGCTAACAACACTAAACAAACCACACCAATGAATCCCCAAGCCAGTTGGTCGTTAAATGTAGTAATGGTCATGCTGCCGCCGAACACGCCCCATGCCATTAGCGGTGCACCGATTACCAACGCGCTTACTGAGTTTCTAAGGAAGGCTTGTTGAGTACGAAGTTGCTGTTCTTGTTGTTTTTGCTGTTGAGTCGCTGCATCGTCGACAAACTCAGCGCCATAACCAGCAGCTTTCACCGATTCTATTAGAGCGTTTTCAATGATGTCTCTTGTTTGAGAGGTGAAAACCAAGGCAGTTTGTTCGGCAAGGTTGATCTGAGCTTGGTCGACAAACTCATTCTTTTTCAGTGCTTTCTCTACCGAAGAGACACAACTCGCACAAGTCATCCCCTCAAGAACAAGGTGATAGGTATATTGGCTAGCTGCGGTTTTATCTTCACTCTTTTTATCTGCTTGTTCGTCTTCTAAATCTGAACTCGATGAAAGGTCATTCGTTTCTGAGTAGGGAGCTGCGTGGTAACCCAGGCTTTCGACCAGCTTAATCACCTCAGACTCAGAAAGCAGAGTAACCAGTGATAATTCCTGTTTGCTGACTTCTAGGTTTAAGGCTTGCTCAGTTTGTTCAAGCGCTTTAGTCAGTTTGCTCACACACTTGCCGCAACTCAGACCGGATAGCGAAAGGTGCAGCTGATTACCCATAGAATATCCAAGCGTTGCTAACTGTTCGTTGAGCTGAATGTAACTAAATGGAGTCGAAATATCGATGTAGGTCGGCGATATGTCATTAATCATCGTGCTGTCGAGATCGCTAAACAGTGTGCGAACTTTCTTCGCGCAACCCATGCAATTTAGGCCGTTGAGCGCCGTTGTGTAGTAGTTCATATCGATACTCCAATTCTCATCTACGCCTAACATAAACCTTCCCGTAAGGGTAAGGTCAAACATAAATTCAAGAATTTGATCTTGGTGGAGTGCTAGCTGGTGGTTTCAGTTTGGAATGGAAGAGGGAAATTAAGAATGTGCGGCTATAATCTACTTGCTAAGACTATCTATTTACGACTTTAAGGGCGTAATTGGCCTTTCAATAACGGCTTTCGTACAACAACAGCGCATTAATCATTCACTACTGATTGTAGATTTAAGCGGTGGTGATAAAATAGCGCCCAAAATTTAGTGATGTTTGACTATTGCAGGCCTTGTAATGGCGAGCACTAAAAGAATCACCTACATAATCAAGGTATTTAAATGACGGTTAAAACTCGTTTTGCTCCTAGCCCAACTGGCTATCTTCACGTTGGTGGTGCACGTACTGCACTTTACTCTTGGCTATTCGCTAAAAACCAAGGCGGTGAATTCGTTCTACGTATCGAAGACACAGACCTTGAGCGTAACTCTCAAGAAGCGGTTGATGCAATTCTAGAAGGCATGCAATGGATGGGTATGGAATGGGACGAAGGTCCTTACTACCAATCTAAGCGTTTTGACCGTTACAACGAAATGGTTGATAAGCTACTTGCTGAAGACAAAGCATTCAAATGCTACGCGTCTAAAGAGCTGCTTGATGAAATTCGTGCAGAGCAAGAAGAAAACAAAGAAATGGCTCGCTACGATGCTAACCACCCTAAAATTGTTGCAGCAAACGAAGCAGCAAAAGAAGGCGATGCGTGCGTTATCCGTTTCCGTAACCCTAAAGAAGGCAGCGTAGTATTTGATGACCAAATCCGTGGTCGCATTGAAATCGCAAACAGCCAACTTGATGACCTGATCATTCGTCGTACAGACGGTGCACCAACTTACAACTTCGTAGTAGTAGTGGATGACTGGGACATGGGTATCACACACGTTGTTCGTGGTGAAGACCACATCAACAACACACCTCGTCAAATCAACATCTATGAAGCACTAGGCGCGCCAGTTCCAACTTTCGCTCACTGTGCAATGATTCTTGGTGATGACGGTGCGAAACTTTCTAAGCGTCACGGTGCTGTTTCTGTAATGCAATACCGCGACGAAGGTTACCTACCAAATGCACTAAACAACTACCTAGTTCGTTTAGGCTGGTCTCACGGTGACCAAGAGATCTTCTCTCAAGAAGAGATGATTGAATTCTTCAGCCTGAAGGCTATCAGCAAGTCTGCTTCTGCATTCAACACTGATAAGCTACTTTGGTTGAACAACCACTACATCAAGACATCTGAGCCTGAGTACGTTGCAAAATACCTGCAATGGCACCTAGACGCACAGAAGATCGATACAACAAATGGCCCAGCTATCACTGAAGTGATCAAGCTAGTTGGCGAGCGTTGTAACACGCTTATCGAACTTGCTGAGCAATCTCGTTACTTCTACGAAGATTTCTCTGAGTTTGAAGCTGGTGCAGCGAAGAAGCACCTACGTGGTGTTGCTAAAGGCCCACTAGAGCTTGCTCTTGCTAAGGTTGAAGCACTTGAAGATTTCACTACTGCAAACATCAAAGATGGTGTAATTGCAGCTGTATGTGAAGAGCTAGAGATCGGCATGGGTAAAATCGGTATGCCACTTCGCGTAGCAGTAACAGGCGGCGGTCAGTCTCCTTCTGTTGATGCAGTGATGGAGCTTGTTGGTAAAGAGCGCGTAATCGCTCGCATCAAGATGGCTCTTGAGTTCATTGCTGAGCGTGAAGCTAACGCTTAATCTTATTTCTCTTGTTTGAGATAGAATGTACTTGAGATAGAACGATCATCAGCCGACAGCTTAATTCGCTGTCGGCTTTTTATTGTTTAATGAAAATACGGTCAACGTATTTTAGGACGAGACAGTTATAGCAAGTCTCGAGCTTTTGCTAAAACACTGAGTTTTGGGAATATATTTTGGCAGCTGTGCTGGTGGTTCATCGGGTTCATATCTGCAATCGCATCTTCGACAATCACCACGTTATAACCCAGTTCAAATGCTTGTCTAGCCGTTGATTCGATCCCAATACTTGTTGCTACCCCGGTCAGATAAATATCCGTAATACCTTGCTCACAAAGCTGCTTCTGCAAATCTGTGTTGGTAAATGCACCCCAGGAATATTTGGTTAGATAGCGATAATTAGGGTTTAGGCGCAGGCTTTCGATGACCTCTCCCCATACGATCTTTGATGCGTCAGGCTGAGCCGCTTTATTTTGCAGTTCCGTTCGGCCTTGTGGACGACCGGCTACATTAACAATAATTACGGGTAAATCAGCATCATCAAATGCATCGCAGAGAGCAAGGCTGTTTTCTATGATCGGTCGGGACACGGTTTCCGGTAATTGATCAACGATACCTTGTTGCAGGTCGATAACGACAAGCGCAGAGCATTTACTCATTTTCATTACTTTATGCCTTAGTGGTCTTTGTGTGAGGTTATAGTGGTTAACTTTTACGGTGTATTAAGCGGGTGTAAAAGCGGATGAAAGCCAGTGCAACCATCATATAAATGAGTAGGTTCAAAGGGGTAGTGACGTCATAAACAGGCACAAGTTGCGTTGCGCTCATGGTAATCATTACTAATAGGTTGCCCCCGAGAACTCGATAGACCATCCACTGATTACCAGCGAACAGGCGATACACCGTAAAGACATTAACAAAGTAAAATGCCATTAATTGCCATACTTCGGTCATCGAAGGTAACAGCAGAACATACTGAATGAGGAACAGTGACCCAAAGGCTAAGTAGCCAATGGTCCAGTGCTTTATCATTTGCCTAGGCATGTTGCTTAATATCAAGGCGCAAATGGCACTGTTAATGATGAACAGACTTCCCGATGATATTGGTAGATATATCCAGACTAGAATTGCTGAGATGAAGCTCATTGTGCCGACTAACGTATTGCTTAATCGTTGCTGGCTGTTGTCAAGTAATCGGGCAAATAAGCGCTTTTTCTTAAAGTTACCCTGGTAGAATTGTTTGACTGTCTCTGGAAAAGGGGGCTTGTAATCGACATTAACCGATGATGCTTCAATAAAAGCCATAGCCTGGTTAAGTATCGAAAAATCATTGTGATCAACCCCTTGATCATGGGCGTTTTGCAGTAACTGTTTGGCAACCCAGATTGCTTGAGTTTGCTGTTGATGCTTCCACTGCTTTCTGGCAGGCATACGGCCATGCAAATCGGGCAGGCGCATCAGATCGTTCAGCGCTTTGAAGGTCGGGCTTTCAATATTTAACTCGCAGCTCGTGTGTAACTGGAAACGCTGCGCTGAGTCATTGTAAGCGAGTGAATGAATGAGGGGAGACATCGCCTCTAAAACAACACTGACTTCGTTGTTAAAGCGTGTGTCATCATCCTCAGGCCAAACCACGCTATAGATGGTCGTATAGACCACGAAGCCAAGCAGGGTTTCTTGCAGCCTTAGTACCGCAATATTAAATGTAGCTACACCATCAAAGCTGCCAGATATCGCCAGCAGGATGCAGACAATAAATGCCGTAATGTAAGCATAGCCGATGACCGGATCGGAACCCATGTATATACAAATTGCGAGTAACAGTGCGATGTTTGCTAAAAAATAATATCGATCTTGCCCAAAAACAGCGATTAACCAAAGCCCGACAAACGCGCCACAAAGCGTCCCCAACAATCTGAGAATGCCTTTTTTCTTGCCAGCAGTAATAGTATCAGTGATGGCCAATATATTGACCACGATAGCCGCCCAGTAAGGCTTCTCAAGGTTAAAATACAACGCAAGGTAGATAGCTAAACAAAATGCTAGGGCAACCTTTATGGCATTCTTGGCTGGAGTGCTCAGTGACTTTATAATGAGTAGCATAGTGGGGTTTAGCGGCAGAGGGATCGAATACGAGGATATTGCCTGATCTTTTGGTCAGCCTAAACTCTAGTTTGAAGGCCTTGATCCATCAAATATAGCAACTCTATTGCATCGTTTAACATTCAGGGGAAGGGGGGCGATCAGTCACTCTACTTATACGATATTGTTCGATGCTGATAATGATCGATAGATCTTCTAATAGTTAATAGCGATAGAACATCAGGTTTATCGTTCTTCTAAGCTGGCTAGTTGTTCCGATTATTTTAGGTTCATCGCGGCTT